>JACPJO010000006.1 GCA_016187485.1 Candidatus Uhrbacteria bacterium
GCATCCATGCGCCCCCAAGATAGCCGCTTTTTCTGGTTGACGCAATAGCAAATGTACGATACTCTCCCCCTCGCCTGCGGACGTGGCGGAATTGGTATACGCGCTAGCTTGAGGGGCTAGTGCCCGCAAGGGCTTGGAGGTTCGAGTCCTCTCATCCGCACCAAAATCCCCCGAGGGTTCTCGGGGGATTTTGTTTCCTAAAACTTTCGTCCCTTGCCTGTAATCACTCGCAAGACCTTCGGCTCGACGGTAACGGTAAAGCGCTCCCCTTTTACTTCCTTTCCCTCCACAACCGCCGTCACGGGTTGCTGGTACTCGACCGTGAGACTCTTCGAGCGGAACATACTTCGCGCCGGCCGACGGCGGAGGAGGCCTTTGGTGCGCGTAAGAATCACCACCTCCAGCTCCCCATCCGTCGGATCCGCAACATCTCCCTCCTCGATGTCTCCAGCCAGATTTCTGATCTCCACCGTCCCTTCATCTTCCGACGCCAAAGAGTATCCCTCAGCACAATGAACGCGCACAGGCTGATCGGGAAACTGCACCCCTGTTAAAAACCGCTCCCCGTTCAATCGGCCGGCATCCACCCATTCGATGTTGCGCGCGGAAAGTACGTCCACAGCGGCAACTCCCTGTGGCACGCCAAGCATCTGTGAAAGCCGCGTAGGCGCTCCAAAAGGGATGAGTCCAAGAACCACATCGTGTCCTTGCATGGCCTCGATAACCTTCTGTACCGTTGCGTCATTCCCGACAGCCACGACCGTTGTGATATGCCCCTTACGAAGTTCGTCTCCGACAAACGATTTTGCATGTTTAAAAAGCGCCAAGCGCGCGACGCGCCCCGCAATGCCCAAATCTGCCAGACGATTTTCGACGGCAATCAGATCCCGCTCAAACGAACGGTCTGAGAGAAATTCATCGTAGACGTAAAAATACATGGCTTACGCCGCTTCGCGCTCTGCGCCTCCGGCCGGTCCCATCGCCAAGTGCCCGTTCACCCTGGCCCCAGGAGCAATACTGAGAATGCTTGTACGAATGTCCCCTTCCACCGACGAACCTTCCTGTAACTCCAACCGCTCCTCCACTGCCAGGTTTCCCACGACCGATCCGGCAATGACGGCACTCTTGGCAGACACGTCTGCAGAGATCCGCGCGCCTCCCCCCACGTGTAAATGGGCCTTTGTCTTCACCGTTCCCGATACCTCCCCCTCAATGACGACATCCCCCTCGCTTACAAAATCCCCTTCTACTTTGACTCCCGTGGCAATAGTTGTCAGATGCTCTTTCGACATAGATAAGGCTTAGTTTTCAGGTGGAGTGTAGAACCTTCTTTACATCTCTTCAAGCGGCTCCATCCCCAGCAGATGCACCCCGTTTTTCATCACCTGCGAGACCGCCTCGACCACCGAAAGGCGCCGCGCGCGGAGTTTTAGGTCTTCCTCGGCCAAAATAGGTGCCTCGGCGTACCACCGGCTGAAAGCTTGCCCTAGCGTAAACAGAAATTGTGTGAGGCGAGATATTTGGTAATCCATCGCCACCTCAAGAATCACTTCCGGATAGTGTGCAAGGAGACGCACAAGTTCCTCTTCCGCCGAACTCTTTGGCACATGCGAGAGGTGGTCCATCTTTTTTGATTGCTTATCTAAAATCCCCCGACAGCGGGCGAGTGTATAAAAAAGGTAGGGGGCATGATAGCCGTCAAACGACAACGCCTCCTTCATATCAAAAACCACCGGCTTATCCGGATCCACGCGGAGCATGGAAAACTTCACCGCGCCATACGCGAGCTTCCGCGCAACGGAGTTAATCTTTTTATCTTTCCAATTCGTGTGCCGCGTGCGCGTTTCCACAGTCGCAAGATCTATCATCTGCCGCATCACATCTTCATAGCGAATAAAATTTCCCTTACGCGATGACATCGCTCCCTCTGGAAGCGACACGTGGCCAAAGGAGAGGTGGATGAATTCCTTTTGGAACCCCATGAGACGCAGGGTGGCGAAGAGTTGTTGCATGGGGAGCGACTGGCGCACATCAAGCACGATCACAGATCGGTCCGGGTGGTAATCGCGCTCCTTGCGCGCCGCAAGCGCTAAGTCCTTCGCATTATACAAATGCGTGCCGTCGGTTTTGACAAGGATGCTCACCCCAAGTCCTTCATCCTCAAGCCGCACCACCCACGCTCCTTCACTGTGCACCGCGATTCCCTTCTTAATAAGATCTTGCACGATGCGCTTCGTCTCCTTCAAGTTTTGGCTCTCCAGATAGATCTTTTCAAGACGGAGACCGTAATCTTTGAACGCAACCTTAAGACCGGCAAGGGACGCTTTGTTCGTCTGCTTCCACAGCTTTGCCCACTCCCCTTTGCCTTCTTCAAGCTCGCGCTGAACAACCGATACTTCGACACGCGCCGCCTCGTCCTCTTCCAGCGCACGCGTCGCCTTCGTGTAGACCTCGCCCAAAAATGTATTGACCGTCGCGGGCTCGATCTTTTTGTCAGGATAAAACTTCTTGTACCCCCACAGACAGCGTGCCACATTATTCCCCAAGTCGTTGATGTAAGAAACAGGGATAGCCTCATAACCCGCCGCCGCGAGAATTTCAACGACCGCCGCACCAAGCGAAAGGTTGCGCAGGTGTCCCACGTGGACCTCTTTGTGTGTGTTGAGGTTGGCGTACTCCACCAGCACGCGCTTGCCGGCCCCATGCGTGCTGTGTCCATACTTGTCCTTTGCCGTTTTGATCTCCTTAAGCACTCGAGCGGCAAGCGCTTCATGGCTCAACCAAAAGTTGACATATGGGCCTTTTGCCTCGGCCTTTGCAATAAAGCCCTTCGCGCCGATTTTCGCCGCGATCTCGGTTGCCAACTCCACCGGAGAACGCTTGAGGATTTTGGAGAGAGTAAAACAGGGGAACGACACGTCGCCAAAGTCAGGAGACCGCGGAGATTCAAGATCGGCAATGTGCGGCGAGGCGCCTTTGCCAAGCGCTCCTTTCAGAGCTTGCAGAACTTCTTGCTTGGCGCTTTGGAGAGCGTACATACTATTTCCGCACCACGCGCATAAAATGCCGCTTGCCCTTCTGGAGAATGCCCGATGAGGCAATCATCTCATCGTAGGCCGTCACCACACGATCATCTACGCGCACGCCGCCGCCGTCAATCTGCCGTCGCGCCTCCGACTTTGATTCACAGAGACCCGAAGCGACAAGAACATCCACAATCGGCAGAGGTTTTTCCAGCTTGTACTCCGGCATTTCTGTGGGCGTTTGGTGTTCAGAAAAGGTCTGTACAAATGCCTTTTCTGCTTCTGTCGCGGTTTTTTCTCCATGCAAATCTTTCACCACCTCAAACGCCAGCCGCATTTTCCACGTCTTTGGATCTTCCGCATCACGCACATCTTTCATAGACACATCCGTGAGAAGTTCAAACCCAGGCCGGATCAATCCATCACTCCAACTCATAATCTTGCCGTAGATCTCGTTTGGCGCATCCGCAAGCGTCACCATATTATTTTCCGTCTTGCTCATCTTCTTTCCAGAAGAGTCTGTAAGAAGTTTTGTGGTCACGACAAACTTCTCTTTGCTTCGCATCGCTTTCATTAAGTCCCGACCGGCAAGCATGTTAAATGTCTGATCGTTCCCGCCGATCTCTCCGTCCACGTCCATATGAACACTGTCGTATCCCTGCATCAGCGGGTAAAAAAATTCGTGAAGGTAAATCGGTTTGTCTTCTTTCATGCGACGATCAAACATATCGCGCGCCAACAGCTGTTGAACAGTAAAATGCGACGCAAGCTCAATGACGTCCTTAAACGTCAAGACATGCAACCAGTCATAATTGTTTTTCAGGTCGAACGTTGGCACAACGCGGCCCGCTTGGGATGCATACAAACGAGCGTTTGATGCAACCTGCTCCTTACTCAACGGCGTGCGTGCTGTGCTCTTATCCGGGTCTCCGATCATTCCTGTGAACCCTCCGATCAGAAGAATGACACGGTGTCCAAGCGCCGCAAACTGACGAAGCTTCCGCAGAACAACATAATGCCCCAGGTGAAGCGTCGGCGCCGTGGGATCAATGCCTAAATACATCGTGAGGGGCTTGCCCTCCTTGAGACGCGACTCAACGAACTCGCGCGAAGGGTAAAGATGTTCCACGCCGCGCGTGAGGAACATCTCGATGCGCTCTGTCTTCTCTTCAGGCGAGAGTCTCGAGTTCGGTTTGGATTTTTTGAAGACGCGTGCGAGTCGTTTCATATTTTGTCTTGAGATCGGAGATCACCGCCTCCGGCGCTTTAGAAAGGAATTCTTTATTTTGAAGTTTCTTTTCAAGAATCTTGAGATAGTCCTTTGCTTCCTGTTCTTCTTTGGCAAACCGTTCCCGTTCCGCGTCCCCATCCACAAGCCCCTCCAAAGAAAGATACACCACGGTGTCACCCACGACCATCGAGGCGCTCTGTGGGGGCTTCTCTGCCCCCGGGACAACCGACAAATACTCCACGCGTGCCAACCCCTCAATCACGGCGTGCTCTGTACGCAGACGACTCCCCTCTTTCTTGCTTACCAAAACAACAGAGACGCGCTTTGCCGGCTCGATCTTGTAGGTCGTGCGCAAATGCCGGATGGCACGAATCACGTCGTGCACGTGCACGTATCCTTCGGGAACTTTTCCGGCAAAAGATTTCGGCCACGGTTCAACAAGAAGCAGGGTCTCCTTTCCCATCCGCCGCCAAATCTCCTCCGTAACAAATGGCATGAAGGGATGCCAGAGGATGAGGAGCTGTTCGAGCACAAAAGACAAAATTTGCTCCTTCCCTTTTTCAATCTTTGCAATCTCCACATACCAGTCGGCAAATTCGTTCCACGTAAAATCTCGAAGCTCCTCGGCGGCGGAGGAGAGTTCGTAGCGCTCCATCTTCCCTGTCGCACTCGCGATGACCTCCGAGAGTCGGCCAAGAACCCACTCGTCGGCACGTGTTTTTGTTTTCGGCAGACTCTGGCGAGACGCATATCCCTCGTTCGTGAGAATGAACCGCGCAATGTTCCACAATTTATTTGCAAAGTTGCGATAAGAAGCGATCTTCTCTTCCGAGAGCTTCAGATCATTGCCCGGCGTAGTTCCCACGAGCAAAGAAAGGCGTGTCGCATCAGCACCGTAGGCCTTAATGGTATCGAGCGGATCAATCACGTTATCGAGTGACTTACTCATTTTGCGCCCCTTCTCGTCGCGCACAAGGCCGTGAAGATAGACGGTGCGAAAGGGAACCTCTCCCACAAGGTAGGTCGTCATGAGAATCATACGCGCGACCCAAAAGAAGATGATGTCGTAGCCCGTTTCGAGCACCGACGTTGGATGAAAGCGGCGCAGATCCTCCGTATCGTCAGGCCAGCCAAGTGGAGAAAGCGTCCAGAGCCCAGCACTAAACCATGTGTCGAGCGTATCGGGATCTTGCTCCCACCCTTTTCCCTCCGGCGCGTGATTCCCCACAAATGTCTCCTCTGCCCTATACCATACGGGCACGCGGTGCCCAAACCAAATTTGGCGGCTGATGTTCCAGTCGCGCAAGTTATCAATCCAGTGGAAATATATTTTCTCAAAACGCGGAGGCAAAATCTTCACCTCTCCCGTTTTGACTACGTGCCGCATGACATCCTTGAGTGTCACGTCTTCATCTGCTTTGATGCCGCATCCCTTCCGATCTCCCCATCGAAACGGCTTGTTCACGTTGATAAACCACTGCGTCTTGGGAAGCGGTTCAATGGCAGACTCACACCGATAACACACAGAAAGATTCTGTACCGCGTCTTCTTCTTTTTCCATGAGTCCCTCAGACTGGAGCCAGGCGACAACCTTTTCTCGCGCCTCTTTTACAGAAAGCCCCGCAAATCCGCTCTCTACCGAGGGAAGAATCCGTCCATCCTCTCCAATTACTTGTACGAGGGGAAGATGGTGTGTGCGGGCCATATCTGCATCCGTGAGACTATGCGCGGGAGTGACGCCAAGCGCCCCCGTGCCAAATTCCTTGTCCACGGACGCGTCGGCAACCACCTGAATCGTTAACTGTTGCCCGGCAAATACGACAGGAAATTCTTTCCCGACGAACTTTTTGTAGCGCGGATCGTCTGGATGCACCGCCACGGCCGTGTCCCCGAGCTTCGTTTCCGGCCGCGTCGTCGAGATCGCGATGGGAAAATCTTTACCGTAGCGAAACGTGTAGAGTTTCGCGGAGTGTTCGCGGTACTCCACTTCGTCGTCGGCAAGCGTAGACTGACAACGCGGACACCAATTCACCACACGCTGACCTTGATAGATAAGGCCGTCGTTGTACATGCGCGTAAACGCGGCGCGCACGGCACGCGAACGCTTTTCATCGAGTGTGTACGCCTCACGCGACCAGTCAAGCGAACAGCCCATCTTCTTCATCTGATTTACAATGATGTCGTGCGAGTCGGCGGCAAATTCCGCCACGTGTTTTAAAAACTCTTCGCGACCGAGTTCGCGGCGAGGGTCTTTCATTTCCTCTTTCATGAGATTCTTCTCTACCTTTGTTTGTGTAGCGATTGCTGCATGATCGGTACCAGGAACCCAGAGGGCTCGTGTGCCTCGCATGCGTGCAAAACGAACCATTGCGTCCTCGATCGCGAGCATTGCCGCGTGACCCACATGCAGAGTTCCCGTTACGTTCGGCGGGGGGAGCACGATGGAAAATGCTTCCTCTCGCCTATCGGGAAGGTTGTCCGGATTAAAAAACCCACTCTTCATCCACACCTCGTAAAGCCCATCCTCCACCTCACCCGGCGCGTAGGATTTAGGGAATTCATCCGGTTTCATAATGCGCAAAGTATAGCTTTTAAGCTATTTTCCAGCAACAATCAGGAGCTTAGCTCCTTACTGGGTTCCTTGACCGAAAGGCTCCGAGCAGATAAGATGCTCCATTCCTTATGTTGGAAACCTACCGGCAAGCCATGGGGGCCATTGAGCGATCCAAAACGCCATTGCTTGTCGTTGCGGAGGGCGGTGGGGCCGACGCGTTTGCCAGTGCGCTTGGTGTTGCAGACTTTCTCAAAAAAATGGATAAGCCCGTCCATATTGTTTCGGCTGACCCGCATGCGCCGTCCCAATACGCATTCCTTAACCACCAGTCGCACCCGGTCCATCCCGCGCTCGAACGCGCCGTGACATTCGTCATTCATGTTAATACCGCCACAACCCCTCTTGAGGAAATCTCCTACGACGCGAATCACGAAGAGCTACGCATTTTTCTTTCGCCGCGCGAAGGGATGTGGGGTGAGAACGACGTGAAGTTTTCCAAAACGCAATACCGCCATGACCTGATCGTCTGCGTTGGCGCAAAAAACCTCGCCGCATGCGCGCATCTGTTCGAGGCGCATCCAGACTTTTTCTATCGCACACCGATCATCAACATTGACCACACCACGCATAACGAACATTTCGGCCATTATAACTTGGTGGATGTGACAGCAAGCGCATGCGGCGAGGTTTGCCACGATTGGGTAAGCGCCGTCGCGCCCGAATTGCTTGACGAACACATGTCTACCCAATTTCTGGCCGGCATGATGGCAAAGACGAAAGGATTCCGCTCGCCCAAAGTGACACCGAAAACCTTGCAGGTCGCCTCGTCGCTTGTGGCAAAGGGCGCGCGGCGCGACGAAATCGTGGAACACCTCTACCGTACACGCAGCGTAGAGACCCTTCGATTGTGGGGACGGGCAATGGCGCGGCTCCGCTCTGATGAAGAGCGCGGACTTGTGTGGAGTCTCCTCTCCGCCCAGGACTTTGTACAGGCGGGAGCTGGCGCGAAGAGCCTCAGCGGCATTGCTGAGGAGTTGATGAATGGGAGCCCCAACATCCACGCAGCACTCCTTCTCTACGAAGACGAGCAACACGAAACGCACGCCGTTTTGCACTCACGCCCTCCCCATGACGCTATTGTGCTTGCCATGCCGTTTAAACCTGCCGGCACGCACGAAGAGGCACATCTGTATTTTGGAAAGAAAACTCTGCCAGAAGTTGAGAAACTCGTGCTTGGGCATTTGAAGAGTGTTCTATCTTTGTAACGAAAGCAGACCATCCTCGAATCCGGCGATTACCGTCCCGGCGGGTTTTGTGATCCATTCTGTAGCCGTGGGGGCCGTAATCACATATTTCTCTTGGAACATGTTTGCCGCCATTGTATCCGCGCTTGAAAGAGCGCGTTTGTTTGTCCCATCAAAGTAGTGCGTCGTCCCCCCCGTCGTTTCACGAAGCAGTGACCCAGCTGGGTGCAGATGTCCGGAAAGCACCTGTCCCATAGTAAAGCGGCTCCAATACGTCGGCTCAATGTCTAAGATGCGTTTGTTCCACGTAGGACCGAAGAGTGCAACAGCTGTTGCCTCGTCTGGCACATGGCGGATGGTGTAGCCGCCTGGCTCCACCGCAAACGTGCGGGCATCGGATTGAATCTTCACCATCATGGTTCCCGGACGCACCAGCACAGGTGCCCCAAGCGGGATCGCGGTGAGTGTGGCCGTATCAATCGTGCGCACCGTGTCAAAGTTCGCATACCACGTAAGGAAGATGTGGCCCGAGGGGAATGGGTGGCGCTTGGCGTCCAGACCAATGTAGTACACCGTGGAGTCAAAGTCGGTTGTTGCATCCCCGTCGTCCGCAACTTTCACCAGATCGTCTACATTGATGACGGTAGGAAGATGCGCTTCGGCTTCGGGACGCGTCAGAAACACGTCGCCCGCTGTGGCAATCACTGCTTTAGGAGCATCGGCAAGCGGCAGACTGGTGTCCACAGCAATCGAGAATGCGGCGTTGGACGCGTCGGCAGCAAGGGTGGCACCGCCGGCATCACGCCCAACGATGCGCACGATCGCCTTGTCCGTGGGAAAATTCGGTACGGCCCATGCGTAAGAGGTGCTCGTGCCGTTCACTCCCGAAATAATGAGACCATACGTCTTCCCGCCATCCACTGAATAGTACAAGACGACGTTTGTGACATTACCTGATTTGGTCCAGCGAATGGTGTACGGAGCGCCGCCGCTCAATGCCTCCCCGCCGTTTGGAGAGACGAGAGCGACCGAACTCGTCACAAGGAACGGAGCCAGTGCACTTTGCGTTGTCCCATCGGGGTTGAGCGTTTGTGAACTTCCAACCGTGCCTCCGCCGCCTCCGCCTCCCCCGCCACTCGTAGCCGAGGAACTGGGGATGAGCGGCTTAATGGCATAGGTCACACCGGCATAGGCGTTTGCCGCAGCCGAGGCGTCGGGAGCCGTAATCGTGTGCGTTACCGTGCCGCCCAACTGATACATGCCAGGCGTGACCGTGACGGTTTCGTTTGTTCCATCCCACGCGTAACTGAATGAGCCAGACGCCAACGCCGGAGATGGAGAAAGAGCAAAGCTTCCCGTGGCCATCGGTTCAGAGAAGGTAAGCGTGAATGGGTTGATGGCAGGAATATGGAAGTTGCCGTTTGCAGGATTCGCAGAGACAAGAATTGCCCCGGCCCCGTCAGCGGAGGCCATTGCCGAAGACTCGGCAGAGGAGGCGTTTACCCCATCGGAAACGGAACCAGTCATCTGTACCATGAGAGTATAGTCTGTCGTGTTGGGAGAGATCGTCTCACCTGACGATGCAATCCCGAGGAAAATCGTCGCGTCATTAGCTGTCGTGTCGGTCTCGTTGCCGGCCGAAGGCGTAAGCGCCACGAAGGTTTCCGTGAGAGAGCCGACGACGTCCGTCGTAATGTAGATTTTAAAGTCTGATGCTGCGACAGAACTATCAACCACAGATTCTGTAAACACGATCTTCATATAGTCCACCGTCCCGTCGCTGTTGTTGTCGCGCGTGATACGGCCTCCGGTCGCCTTGATCTGCGGCGCGGCGGCGTCTGTGATCGTCTGTGTGGTGAGGTTCGCCGTTTGGTTCCCAACGTCGTCAGTGAGGACTCCCGTGCTGTCGGCGTAGCTGAACGTCGGCGCCGTGCCCCCTGTCACATCCGTTGCGGCCGAGCCGGGAACAATGCGCACGGTGGTCGTCGAGACGGTTACGGACGCATCCAATGAAGGAGCCGTGAGCGCGACCGTTCCCGCTGTTGGGAAGCTCCATTCCGTGCTCTCGGCGCTGAAGTTCGTGGACATGTCCTCGGAAAACACCACGTCAACACGGTCAATGACGCCATTGGCATTGGTATCAAGATACGTGGAGGAGACATACGTAGGAATAATCGAATCCACGACGTAAGAACCGTTTGTGAGAACCGGCCCCGTGGAATTCCCGGCGTCGTCGACAACCGTGGCCGTAATCGTGTTGCCTGTATCATCTTGTGAATCAAGAGAGCTTGTCGCTGTCCAAATGCTCGCACCAAGACTTCCAGCAACTGCCGTGTCGGTCGACTTAAACAAGCTGCCATCAAACGTCACACTCGCAATCGTATCCGTTTCTCCCGAAGTTGCCGGCGTCCAGGTGTACACTTGCGCATCGCCGTTTTTGAACGCTCCTGAATATCCCGAAGCGCCGGTTACGGTTACGGAAGCTTGCGTGACAACAGGAACAATGGTGTCGACCGTATACGTCGGTGTGCTTGTGACGGCTCCCGAGGTGTTGCCGGCGTTATCAATCACGGTCACGGTAAAGGTGTTTCCGGTATCGTCTTGCGAGTCAAGATCGCCGGAGAGAAGGGTGATGTAGCGCGTGGAAGAAAGGGATCCTGCAAGCGCCGTATCGCCCAATTTGAAGTTTGCTCCGTTAAACGTGACGGACGCGAGTGTGTCATCTTCCCCATCGGTCGTGAAGTCCCATCGTAGCGTTGGATCGTCGCCGAATTTGAAGGCACCCGAGGTTCCTGTAGCACCTGTGGCATCCATGTTCGCTCCCGTAACGGCAGGAATGTCCGTGTCCACCGTGTAGTCTCCGGTATCCGCTGTCGAGGTGGCGTTTCCCGCGTCATCTGTCGCGGTCACGGTCACGTTGTTGGTAAGATCATCCTGCAAACTCATGGCATCGGAAAGCGACGCCGTCCATGTATTTGAAGCATTCGACGCGGAGAGAGCCGTGTCTCCCGTCCGGAAATTCGCCGCGTTGATGCTCACGCTTGATATGTCACCGTTCGTTCCTCCGCTGTTGTCTCCGGCAACGGTATTGACCCACGTTGGAACGGCCGTGTCGCCAAACTTGAAGGCGCCCGATGTGCCGGAAGCACCCGTCACGGAAATATTTCCTGCCGTCACGACCGGTACGATCGTATCCACCGTGTAATTGCTATTGTCTGCGGTTGCCGTGGAGTTTCCCGCATTGTCCACCACCGTAACCGTGATGTTCTGGCTCGTATCGTCCTGCGAATCAAGCGTGCCGATTGTCGCGGTGTAGATGCCCGTATCAACCGAGGGCGAGAGAGAACCGGAACCATCATCAAAGGCGGAAGCGTTGATGGTGACCGAGGCAATCGTGTCGGTATTGTTGTCTCCCGTTCCAGAGTTGTCCCAACGACCAACCGCGGTGTCGCCGAACTTGAAGGCTCCCGATGTTCCCGAGGCGCCTGTGACGGAGATATTTGCCGCAGTCACAACGGGAACAATCGTATCCACCGTGTAGTTGCTATTGTCGGCGGTTGTCGTAGAGTTCCCCGCATTGTCCACCACTGTAACCGTGATGTTTTGACTTGTGTCATCTTGAGGATCAAGCGCGCCGATCGTGGCAGTGTAGATGCCGGTGTCAACCGAGGCCGAGAGAGAACCGGATCCGTTATCAAAGGCCGAAGCGTCGATGGTGACCGAGGCCAATGTGTCGGTGTTGTTATCTCCCGTTCCAGAGTTGTCCCAGCGCCCCACGGCGGTGTCACCGTTTTTGAAGGCGCCGGAGGTACCGGATGCACCGGTGACCGTGATGGCTCCGACGCTCACGGTGGGAACGATGGTGTCAACTGTGTATGTCACGGTAGAGGCTGTCGGTCCGCTCACATTTCCTGCATTATCCGTCACTGTTGCTGCGATGGTGTTTCCCGTATCATCCTGCGAGTCGAGTGTGCCAATCGCCACTGTCCAAATATCAGACGCGTTGGAGCCGGAAAGCGAGCCAGAGCCATCATCAAAGGAAGAGCCGTCAAACGAGACGGAAACAATTGTGTCGACGTTGTCGTCCCCCGTTCCAGAATCATCCCAGCGCGCCGTTGCCGTGTCTCCATTTTTGAAGGCGCCCGAAGTCCCCGAAGCGCCGAGTACTGTTATATTCCCCGCCGAGAGTGTTGGAAGAATTGTGTCCACGGTGTAGTCGCTCGTATCCACCGTTGTCGTAACGTTCCCCGCGTTGTCGGTCGCCGAAACGGTTACGTTGTTGCTCGTGTCGTCTTGTGAGGTAAGAGCGCCTGAAAGAGAAGCTGTCCATGTACCAGAAGAGTTGGAACCAGAGAGCGCCGAATCTCCCGTGCGGAAGGGGCTCGCGTCAAAGGAAACCGAGGAGACCGTGTCGGTGTTGTTGTCGCCGCCAGTCGTGTTGTTCCACGTCGGGACAGCCGTATCGCCGTTTTTGAATGCACCGGAGGTTCCAGAGGCACCGGTAACCATGATATTGCCGACCGTGACGGTTAAGAAAACCGTGTCCACCGTGTAATTGTTCGTCCCAACAGTTGCGGTTGAGTTCCCAGCATTGTCGACGACCGTAACCGTAATGTTGTTGTTGAGATCGTCTTGAGAGTCGAGTGTGCCGACCGTAGCCGTGTAGATACTCGAAGCTACGGAGCCAGCAAGAGAGGCAGAACCGTCATCAAAAGCGGAGGCGTTGATCGTCACCGAAACGATTGTATCCGTGTTGTTGTCGCCCGTTCCCGAGTTGTCCCATCGGCCAATAGCCGTGTCGCCGTTCTTGAACGCGCCGGATGTACCCGATGCGCCCGTAACGGAGATCCTCGCCGTTGTTACCGTCGGTACAATCGTATCCACCGTCGCGTTGCTCGTATCCGTTCCTTCACGGTTGTTGGATGCCGCATCCGTCGCGGAAACAGAGACGTTGTTGCTCGCATCGTCAATGCCCTCGGAGCCCGTCATGGTGTAGCAGGCTTCGTAGATATTGTCGGAGGCTGTTCCGCCGCACGCCGTCGTGTCGGTCATCGTCACAGACGCGCCGCCGCCGAATTGCGAGAGGTTCGCCGTCACGCTCGACACATCGCCCGCCGTTGAGCTGTTGTTCCAGATAACCGTCACCGTATCGTTGACTTTGAAGGCTCCGCTCGTTCCCGTCGCTCCTGCAATGGAGATGAGTGAGTCGATTGCCGCTGGAGCCGCGCCATCGGTAAACGCCGGTGTGGAGGAGGACGAGAGCGCAATCGTGTTCGCCGTGTTCGCCCCATCCGTCACCGAAGTCCCTGCCGTATACGTCAACGTAAGATCACCAACGTTTGTTTTGATCGTCGAAGTCGTAAAATTGTAATCGCACTCGTTTGCTCCCGCCGCGCCGGAGTTGCATTCCACCGTCCCCTCCACAAGTGAAGAAAAGTTCGCGGCCGAAGAAACGGCCCAATCCGCCGTACCGCTTACCACCGCCGAGATATTTTCGGTGTAGACGACGGTGATCAAATCGAGTTTGCCATCGCTGCTTGAAGCGTCGTAGAACGTCGCTGTTTTTGGCCGCGGTTTTGCGCCGTCGGAAACGTTGTACGCACTATTAAATGTTTCCGTCTGGCTTCCAGCGGCATCGCGCACATCGGCGTTGCCTTGGTTCGTGTATTGCAACGTCGGCGCCGTAGCCGCTCCCGTTTCATTCGCATCGCCCGAGACCGTCAACAGCACCGTGTCGTTGGCGGACGTTGTCGTGCCAAGCGAAGCGCCGGTGTCGGCCAGGTTCATTTCCGAACCGACCGTGAAGCTCCAATCCCCCGCCTCATAGGTAAACACGCCGTCATCGAGCGACTCGGAAAAAACAATGTCCACACGGTCCACCTGCCCGTTCACCGAGACAACATCTTTGTACGTCAATGAAATAGGATACGCCTCGGCGTTGTCGGTGGCCGTCACCGTCTCGTTGTTGCGCATCTCGTTGCTAGCCTCATCAATAATCGTGCTCGACCCAGCCGTGGCATACTGCGGATCAAAGAGGAGCGCCGTATTGTTCACGGTCGTGCATGTAACGTTAAACGTCTTCAAGGTGATATTCGGATCAGTCACATCCGCCGTATCAATTGTGCAAGACCCAGACGTCTCGTTGATGAGGTTCAGCGCATCGAATCCATCTTCAGCGCTCGCATCGGTTATATCAACCTGTTCAGAAAAATTGATTGTCATCCGGTTGACGTTCGGCCCTTGCGTGTTGCCGGTCGTGGCCGAGACAATTATAGGTGCGGCGCCATCGGTAGATTGTGTTGTGGAGCCTTCCGCGGAAGATGTATTTGTGCCATCGCTCACCGTGCCCGACACTTGCACATAGAGCGCATAGTCGGTTGTGTTGGGGTCAATATCGTTATCTCCGCTTGAGACGCCCACATAGATCGTGGCATCGTTTGCGGTATCCGTTTCGTTACCCGATGACGGGGTTGTAGAAGTGAACGCCTCCGCAAGCGCGGCGCCCGCACAGGCTCCCGAAAGATCCGTCACGCAGAAATCTCCTGCTGCTACCGACGCATCGGAGAGCGATTCCGTCCAAACTAATTTCACAAAATCCACCGTGCCGTCGTTGTTGTTATCGAGCGTCACGCGTCCGGCAGAGGATTTCACACGCGGCGCGGCGGCGTCCGAAACATTCGTGGCGCCAAAAGACGGAAGAATATCGCCACTCGCGTCTGCGAGATAATTCGTCACGCTCCCGTCGTAGGTAAATGCCAAGGTTGGAATAGTAATATGTCCCGTCTCATTTGCATCCGTCCCCGTAACAGTGATGATGATGGCACCTGTATCGATAGAGACGTTTCCCGAAAGAGACCCGCCAAACCCATTTGCACCCGTCGTACTCGTGAATGCGAAGAGGATATTACTTACGGTACTCACAAGGGAAATGTCCTCTTGGTAGACAATCGAGATAAGGTCTACATCGCCGTCTGCATCGCTGTCTTCATAGGTTATCGTGTCAAGAATCGCATCGGAGACAAATGCCCATCCCGCATTGCCCCCTCCATTCGTACAACCTGTCATACAAGCAATGGTCGACCCTGTGTTGTTGAGATCGCGGACTGACAAATAGGAGACCGTCTTTGTGCCGCCCACCGACATATTGGCGTCAATATCATTCGCTCCCGATCGTACCGTCAAGAGCTGTCCGGACTGTCCTGTCCATGTAAGGTTATTCGCAATCGTGAACGTATCACCGTCATCAAGCGTCAGTTGTGCAGCAGACGTAACATTTTTTGTAAGGTTGTAGAACGTCGTTGAACCGTCCAACGTCTGATTCGATCCATCAAGCGTCACCGTCCCATTGCCGTGCGTAAACGTACCCGCATTGGTGAAATTGCCCGCAAGCGTGACTGCAAATCCTCCGGTTGCAAACGTCCCTGCTGTAATCGTGAGCGCGCCGTTTACGTCCACGGCTGCACCTGCCGTCCAAGATCCGCCCGCATTATTAAATGAAAGATTGTAGTAGTTATTTCCTCCTTTCAGACTCGTCACCGTCACCGCTCCGCTGTACGTTACCGTACCGGAGTTTGTGTCGTTTGTGAGAGAAACCGTAGTTTCGTTACCGTTTAATGTCAGGATGCCGTCATTGCTGAACGTCCCATTAACAGTAAGATTGTTTCCCGAGAGACCAAATGTGGCACCGGAGGCAATGGTAAAGTTATTCACGGTTTCACCGGAAGCATGCATATTGAAGGTCGCCGCCCCCGTGACGGAAAGATTAGAGTATCCATAATCCTTCACGGTATAGGAACCGACCGTGCCGCCGTATTCAACAGTACTTCCCGCCTGAATCGTCGTCGGGGTAGTAGGTGATTCGCTTCCGACCAATTTAAATGTTCCTGCGTCGTTCGCCGTACATCCATTCGCCGCCGCTCCACCGCAGAGAACAAATGTCCCACCGGCCCCACTCACGGTCAATGTCTGCCCATTGATATCAAAAGTTCCGTTTCGGACAAGGAGATCTTGGCTTGCAGCATCCAATACAAACGCTGAGTCCAGATTTGCTTCTCCCCCTGTCTTGTTGACTGTCACATCTCCATCCCAAGCACCGGTAAAGTCTGTGAGATCTATTGACTGCGTAGCAGAACCGCCAAGGGAGAGCGTCGCGGTACAGTTACACCCTACATCAACATCTACATCTCCTTGAGCTATCACTATCCCCGTGTTCAAAGCTCCGGCAGTGACCGTCAAAGCACCGGTCACCACAATCGTATCACCCGAGGTAACCGTCACTGCATTGCCATTCACAGGGTTCACGGTAAAACTTCCAAATGTCTCTGACGTATTCACATCAAGCGAAGCAACATTATTCGCCCTCATCACCCATGTTCCGCTTCCATGCGTAAAAGTTCCTGCCCCCGTGTGCACAAAATTATCCTTAAATGTCGTGGTCCCGGATGTTGCGGTGTATGTGCCTCCTGATATGGTAAAGGACTCCACATTCGCAGAATCGCCCTGAGTTATCGTGGCCGTACCACCATTAAACGCCCCGCTCGAAATCGTAAACGCGCCTAATATTGTCAGAGTCGCGGAGTTGGTATTCAGTGTGCCACCGGAAACGGTCACCGCACCGGTAAATGTATCGCTCGTGCCTGTGTTCAGATTAAGTGTCCCTCCTGCTGGAATGCTCGTCGTGGTATCAACTGTGAGGTTGACGGCATTCATGCTGATGGTGCCACTCGTTATCGTCAGCGAGTTATCAAATGTCAGTGTTCCAGTGCCGCTCACACTGACCGTCGCACCATTATTCAAATTGAAGTTCGGCAGTTTTGCACCTGCGGCAATCGACGCGGTACCCCCGGTCGTTACATTCACCGTGGCTGTCCCACCGCCCGTAAACCCAGCCGCAACCGACACCCCTCCCTGTGTCTCGACTGTCCCTGTATTGATGCCTCCCTTCGTGAGAGTGAGCACGCCAGTCGCAACAATGGTATCACCAGAAGCGACCGTTATCATGTCACCATTGCTCATGTTGAATTCCACATCCTCGAAGGTAAACGATGTGCTCACATCAATGACTCCACCACTTGAAGGGTTACGAAAAACCCAGTCGGCTGTGTTGACGTTAAGGGTCCCACCGGCTGTATGGTTCAACCCTCCTACTTTCGTTTCGTCGCCTGTACCCGCGCCTCCCGTGGCCGCCGTGAATACTCCACTCGCTCCAATCGTGAGTGTGGTATCAATGGTTACGAATGAAGCAGCACTCGCATCAAGAGTTCCCTGCGTCACCGTTACATTCCCGCCCGTATTGGAAGGAACTTCGAGCTGAACGCCGGTCGAAACGGTTACCGTGCCCGTGTACCCCGTTTGCATATCAATATTCCCGGGACCCCAATTTGCGCTCACTGTTGCGTTGTTATCACAATCATTCGCAAAAACCGCCGTGTCTTGCCAAGTGGGAGTGGTTGTATCACCACTCGTTCCGCACGCAGCCGCAGCAGAATGCCAAACATTGGAGGCATTAATGTTTGCGCCAGCCCCACCCACCCAGTATTTGGTTGCGGCGAACGCGTCGTGTGGTGCGAAAAATACAAATCCAACTACCAAAAAACCGGTGGCAGAAAGAATATGGCGCAGTTTCATAAAATGCCGAACGGCAAGAGGATTTTATCCTGTTTTTGCTCCTCGCACAACACCAGTTATCCGCAAAACTCAAAAGCGGGGCATATTAACACCGATTGCTTTACTTCAGATGCCTTGCAAATGCCTTAGCAAACGCTCGAAGTTCCTTTGGAGCGATCTGGAGGGCGTCGTATACACGTCTTGGATCCACTATTTCATAGGCATGGATCAGGAGGTTCCGAAAGCCCGTCATCTGAAGATTGCGGTCGGTCAAGCTCTTTGACACAAGTTTAGTACGACCCAGTTGGATAAGGATATCCTTGTAGGAAGCTCCGGCCTTCCCCGCTTTTTCGACCAACAGATGATTCCCGACGTCCGTTATGATCTCGATCCCAAGGATAAAGAATCGCTCCGCTGCCGCTTGAAGAATGTCGTCTTCTAGAAAAGCTTCTTCCGGTGTCCGTGCAATCTCCTCAAGTTTACGAATGACTTCTTCGAGTCGAATCAGTTTTTGCGCCACTGATTTTTGGTCTACCGAAGACATATCACGACAATTTTCGTTTAATAAGTCGTTGTTGGACTTCCAGATGTGGACGAAAATCTTCCAGATCACGCACAGCCTCAATCATCGCTTTGTGGAAAACATTTTTGTGGCGGACAAAAAGAGGAACGCTCCCAATAAGCGCTCGATGGCGTAATAAGGGAGGGGCTTCTGTCGTATCCACAAGATCAATGGCGTCCGTACGCAAAGGCTCAGCCAAGTCGGCATACAGATGACGCATCGTGCGCTCACGTTGCAAAGCTGATGTCTGTGGGGCAAATACGCACGCAATGTCGACATCGGACATTGGCCCCGTGATTCCATGAGCTTGCGACCCAAACAAAAGTGCAGCAGAAAGATTTTTCTGCTTGCGCAGACGCGACGTAATGGATTGCTTCTGGTGTTTTGTAAGCCGCATAAGTTAATCGTATCATTTGGGTGAGATAATCGTATCACACTGATACGATTCAAACCAAAAGGCGAGGCATCTTTGCCCCGCCTCTTTTGTCATCCCGAGCCTGCCTGCCGGCAGGCAGGCGTGCCGAGGGATCCTTACAAAGATTCCTCGACGGGCTCGGAATGACAGTTACTGTTATCTCTGTAGTGAGAACAGTGCATCCTCAAACCCGGTAATGGCTGCACCAGCTGGTTTTGAGATCCATGCGTTGCCGGTGGGGGCCACGATGACGTACTTCTCTTGGAACATGTTGGCGCTCATGGCAGAGGAGCCAGAGAAGGCACGTTTGTTTGTTCCGTCGAAGTAGTAGGTGGTGCCAGAGGCAGATTCACGGAGGACGGACCCTGCGGGGTGGAGGTTGCCAGAGAGGGTGGAGCCCATCGTGAAGCGGCTCCAGTAGGTGGGCTCGATGTCGATGATCCTCTTGTTCCAGTTGGCCCCATACAGAGCGATGGCCGTTGCTTCATCTGCCACATGGCGGATGGTGTAGTTGCCAGGTTCCACCGCGAAGGTGCGGGCATCAGACTGGATCTTCACCATGACCGTGCCTGGGCGAACAAGGACAGGGGTGCCAAGCGGGATGGCTGTGAGGGTGGAGGTATCAATGGTACGGACTTGGTCGAAGTTCTCATACCAGGAGAAGTAGACCTGGGAACCGGGGAAGGGATGGCGTTTGGCATCCAGACCGATGTAGTAGACGGTGGTGTCGAAGTCTGTGGTGGGGTCTCCGTCATCGGGGACTTTCACCAGATAGTCTACGTCTATGGTCGTGGGGAGCGAGGCTTCGGCTTCCAGACGGCTCATGGTGCCC
>JACPJO010000007.1 GCA_016187485.1 Candidatus Uhrbacteria bacterium
AAGAGGCGAATACTCCCCAACTTGTTCGGTGAAGCGCACAGGGGCCGTAGCGCACAATGGCTTCCACGTGCTGCGGTGTGCCATAGCCTTTGTGCTCGGCAAATCCATACTCGGGGAAATGCGCCGCAAATTCTTTCATACGCGCGTCTCGGGTCACTTTCGCCAAAATGGAGGCAGCGGCAATGGAGGCAATCGTTGCGTCACCGCGAATGATACCCTGTTGCGGATAGGGGAGGTCGGGAATCGTAAGCGCATCCACGAGAACAAAATCCACCACGACAATGCCTGCGAGAGCGCGTCGCATGGCCAGATACGTCGCTTGCCGAATTCCCATTGTGTTGATTTCCTCTACACTTGCCTCACCTACCGCGAAACAAGATGCCGCTTCTCGAATCTCTTCTGCCAAAACTTCCCGCTGATGCACATTCAACTGTTTGGAGTCACGGAGATTGGGAAGATAAAATTCCAGAGGAAGATGAACGGCTCCTGCAACCACCGGCCCTGCAAGCGGCCCCACCCCCACTTCATCCACCCCGACGATAGCGCGAAAACCGCCATCCATGAGCCTCCTCTCCTCCACGTTTCTTAATGTTTTTCCCACAAAATAAGTAGGTTTCCATTGACATTCCTGTGCTTACCCGCTTATTATACCAGCGTTTTTCACAAATTTCTTATGCATCCTATTACGCTCTTGTCTCTCGTGGGCGGGGTCTTGGCCCTTCTTTACGCCGCGCTCTTTACGAAGTGGGTTCTGCGTCAGCCAAGTGGAGAGGGGAAGATGATCGGTATCGCGCTTGCGATCCAAGAAGGCGCAAAGGCTTACTTGGTACGCCAGTACACTGTCGTCACCTGGATCGGGCTCGCGATCTTCGTTCTCCTCGGGCTTGTCCTTGACTGGACGCTTGCCATCGGATTCCTGATCGGCGCGGTATTGAGTGGCGCCGCAGGAATTATTGGGATGGCTGTTTCGGTGCGTGCCAATGTCCGCACAGCGGAAGCGGCAAAAACAGGGCTTTCGCAAGCAATGAATGTCGCCGTGCGCGGAGGAGCTGTTACCGGTTTCTTTGTTGTGGGTCTCGGCCTTCTTGCTGTTGCAGGATTTTATGCCCTCACAGGAAGCGTCGAGGCATTGGTAGGACTCGGGTTTGGCGGCTCACTCATTTCTGTTTTTGCCCGCCTCGGTGGAGGCATCTTCACGAAAGCGGCCGACGTCGGTGCAGACATTGTGGGGAAAGTTGAGGCGGGTATCCCCGAAGACGATCCGCGTAATCCCGCGGTCATCGCCGACAATGTGGGGGACAACGTAGGAGACTGCGCCGGTATGGCCGCCGATCTCTTTGAGACATACGCCGTCACGCTCGTGGCCGCCATGTTGATCGGCTCGGCAACCATCGGTACAGGAGCCGCCATTGTCTATCCACTGGCGCTCGGGCTTATCGCTATCGTTGCCTCCATGATCGGTGTTTTCTTTATTCGTCTCTCCGCCAATAAAAATATCATGGGTGCTCTCTACAAGGGCCTCATCGCCGCTGGCGTCCTCTCTCTTGTCGGCTTTGCCCTCGTGAATCCCTCGCTCCAACCTCTTACAGAAAAACCGTGGGCGGGATTTGGCGCGGCGGTTGTGGGACTCGTGGTGACAGGACTCCTCATCTTCCTTACCGAGTACTACACCGGCACACAGTTTAGTCCGGTGAAGAAACTCGCCGCGGCATCCGAGACGGGGCACGGGACGAATGTTATCGCCGGCCTTGCTCTCTCGCTGCGTTCCACCGCACTCCCGGTCGTCGTCATTGTGGCTGGCATTCTGGCTTCTTATGCGTTCGCGGGCCTCTACGGCATCGCCCTTGCGGCCACAGCGATGCTCTCCCTTACCGGTATCATTGTAACCATTGACGCCTTCGGTCCTATCACCGATAACGCCGGCGGTATCGCGGAAATGGCCGAGCTTCCAAAAGAAGTCCGTGAAGTTACCGACCCTCTTGATGCCGTGGGGAACACAACAAAAGCTGTTACAAAAGCGTACGCGATCGGCTCCGCCGGTCTTGCCTCACTCGTGCTTTTCAGTGCATATGCCGAAGAACTCGGACGGCTTGGGAAAAGCGTGGTCTTTAGCTTGAGTGACCCCATGGTCGTAACGGGATTGTTTGCAGGCGGTCTCGTGACGTATCTCTTCGCCTCGTTTGCGATGGAATCGGTGGGACGTGCCGCCGGATCGGTCGTTGAGGAAGTGCGCCGGCAATTCCGCGAGATCAAGGGAATTATGGATGGCAGCGCCAAGCCCGACTACGGTAAGGCAGTGGATATTGTCACGCGTGCCGCTCTTCACCAGATGATTGCGCCGGCTCTCCTTGCCGTGCTCGCCCCCATTCTTGTCGGCTGGCTTCTGGGCCCCGCAGCGTTAGGCGGACTCCTTATGGGATCCATCGTAACTGGACTCTTCATGGCAATATCCATGACCACCGGCGGAGGAGCTTGGGACAATGCGAAGAAGTATATTGAGAAGGGAAACTTTGGCGGCAAGGGCGGGTTTGCGCACCAAGCAGCCGTAACGGGCGATACGGTAGGCGACCCCTACAAAGACACCGCCGGACCTGCCATAAACCCCATGATCAAAATCATCAACATCGTGGCGCTTCTCATTGTGACTCTCATCGCCTAGCAAGAGCAAAACGGGGCCCATGCCCTGTTTTGTTATTCATTGACAACCGCGCCTGTGCACGCTACATTCCGGCCATTCTATGCCATCCCACACGCTCGAGCATCTCTCAAAAACTAAAGTAAAGATTTGCGTCACCATCCCCGTAGCCGAGCAGCAGCCATATTTGGACCACGCGGCTGCCGAGATTTCGAAGGAAGCAAAAATTGATGGGTTCCGCCCGGGATTCGCCCCCTACACCCTTGTGGCGGCAAAAGTGGGCGAAGCCGCCGTTCTTGAGCACGCCATTGAAAAGATGGTGCGTGCAACGTTCGTGTCTGTGGTTGTTTCGGAAGGCCTTGCGACGGTAGGAACGCCCGACGTGAATGTCACAAAGGCTGCTCCGGGAAACGACGTCACTTTCGAAGCCACCGTCGGACTCATGCCGAGTGTCCTTAAAGTTGCCGAATGGAAAACCTTCTCCCGAAAGGCCGCTCTTCCTGAAGTCACCGAGAAAGAGCTTGAGGGCGCCTTAAAAGAGCTCTCCTGGATGCAGACAAAAGAGGTTCGCGCTGCGACAGGAGAGGGCGCCGGAGAAAAAGACAAAGTAGTGGTGGATCTTTCCATGAAAAAAGACGGCGTCCCTATCGAGGGAGGAGAAGCGAAGGGCTCCGTCGTGATCATGGAGCATGATTCCTACCTTCCGGGTCTGCGCGAACATCTTTCCCAAACGAAAGAAGGGGAAGAGAAAAACTTTTCCCTTACCTTCCCAACGTCGCACCATAACAAACAGCTTGCGGGCTCACCGGTGGAAGTCCGTGCGGTGGTGCGAGAAATATTTCACCTCGAACACCCGGCTCTCGATGACGCGTTTGCCGTTTCGCTTGGTATGAAGGACCTTGAAAGTCTCCGTGCGCACATCCGTGAGAATATAACTCTCGAGAAGACACAGGAGGAACGGGCGAAACGTGAGCGGGCTCTCCTTGAAGAGCTTGCGAAAACGTCCGAGTTCGACGAAATCCCCGAGGCTCTCATCAACGACGAGCTCCAAAAAATGGTGGGCGAGCTCCGCCGCCACGTCACAGAAAACGGGCTCGAATTCAACGACTATCTCGCTTCCCTGAAGAAAACGCTTGGCGAACTTTTGTCCGATCTTCGCCCGCAGGCAGAGACCCGCGTGAAAATTGCTCTTCTCTTGCGAGAGATTGCGCGAGAAGAAGGAGTCACGGTAGACGCAAAAGTTCTTGATGCAGAGTTAGATCGCCAAGCCCAGGGTATTACGGACGCTTCCGCACGAGAGCGCCTTTACTCGGACGAATATCGCGAGTACCAAGAAGTTATTCTGCGTAACCGTCAAACGATTGATATGCTTTGCAAGACGGTTTTCAAAGAGACCGAAACGACAAGTTAGGCTGTAATAAGCAAAGAAAACGTCCTCATTGTGGACAACTGCTTGGCGAAAGTGCTGCCCTCTGCTATGATGGCGTTACCTGTTGTTAAAACAACTGGTTAACAAAAGGCCCTGAAAACAGCCTCTCCGGAGGTTGTTTTCTTTTTACGGGTCATCATGACCACCGATACTCCAGGGGTGGCAGCGACAAATGCGTGCCCCACCGCGCAAAAATCCAGCAAAAAAACCATATCTTTTAATGGCTTTTACCGTATACTCCGAGCAGGTGGGATCAAAGCGGCACGCTCCGTAAGGGAAGAGCGGGCGCGTGAGACCATGATCGGGTGAGAGGGTTTTCTGGTAAAGGCGGATGGCCCCCACGCCAAGAAAAGCCAGCGGGGTCATAGAAGACGTGTCTTTTCAAAAAGGGAGCGAAGGGTGCGCGTCATTTCGGGAAGCGGAACCGTAAGCGAAGCGGGAAAGAGGACAAGGGCCATGTCGTGCCCGGATTTGAGGAGGGGAAGAAGGGGGCGAAGCGCTTCACGCGCCCGCCGCTTTGCACGATTCCGTATAACCGCTTGTCCAGAGAGCTTCCCCGGAGCAATGACGGCGACGCGCGTCTCCGCAAGCTTGTTTGGCAGAACACGCACGCCACAAAACGAACAAGAGACCCTTCTTCCTTTGGCAAAGAGCCTCTCGATGTCTTTATCCTTCACCAATCGGTGTGCGCGCGGAAGCATGATTATTGTTTGCGCGCGGTTGGGGCAAGACGTTTGCGCCCTTTCGCACGACGGGAGGCAAGCACACGGCGGCCGCCGGCGGTTTTCATGCGTTTGCGGAAGCCGTGTACGCGCGTGCGGCGGCGTTTCTTCGGTTGATAGGTTCGCTTTGGCATAAAAGTTTCCCAAGTATACACATATTGTCCACAAGAGAGCAACCCCCGTGTTTATTGAGCGGAAAAGATTTTTCCCATAAGCTTATCCACGGGCTTGCTCAGTCTTCGGAAGGAGTCTATAGTGTCGAACACACCCCATGCTTGGGATTTCACATGTAATTATCCTTATGGATACTAACGAGCTGTGGCAGGCCGCGCTGGGAGAGCTTGAGTTGAAGCTCTCGAAGGCAAATTTTACGACCTGGTTCAAAAGTACCTTCGTCGCGCTTTTTTCTGAAGGGCTCGTGACCATTGGCGTTCCAAATACATTCACAAAGGCATGGCTTGAGAAGAAATACCACAAAGATATTACGATGTGTCTGCAAAGTCTTTCCGGAAACGCGATAAAATCTGTGATCTATCGCGTGGAAACACGCCCGGGGACGCCGCAGATCATTCCTACCGTTGAAGAAATGCGCGCGAAGCGCCAAGAGGATGCCTACGCGGATATTCCGTCGTTCACTCCCGTGTACAAAACGTCCGGCCCCATCGAAAGCGGGTTTGGATCGAGCCGGTATACGTTTGGTAACTTCGTGGTAGGGAAGCAAAACGAACTCGCCCATGCCGCAGCACAAGCCGTCGCCTCGCAGCCGGGCGGCGCGTATAACCCTCTCTTTGTCTACGGAGGAGTGGGACTCGGGAAAACCCACCTTTTACAGGCGATCGGGCACGAAATCCGCACAAAAAACCCCCGCTCCGCCATTTTGTATGTTACGTGTGAGCGCTTTACAAACGAGTTCATTGACTCGGTGCGCAGTGGGAAAGCGGCAGAATTCAAGGATCGTTACCGAAATGTTGATGTCCTCCTTGTCGACGATATCCAGTTTATTACTTCAAAAGAGCGTACGCAGGAGGAATTTTTCCACACATTCAACCACCTCCACCAAAACAATAAGCAGGTCGTCATCACAAGCGACCGCCCACCGAAAGCTATCGTGGGGCTGGAACAGCGTCTTGTATCTCGGCTTGGATGGGGCATGCTGGCCGACATCGGGAACCCAGACTACGAAACACGTATGGCGATCCTTGAAACGAAGATGCGCGAGCGTAACTATCTTTTTGACCGTGATATTTTGCACCACATCAGCAACGCCATCACGAATAATGTACGCGAGCTCGAGGGAGCACTCAATAAAATCGTCGCCTACCACCAATTTAAGAACATCCGGCCGACTATCGAATCTGTGCAGGGAATCCTGGCAACCCTTCAGCCCATCAAGAACATCCGTTCGCTTACCCCTCGCCATATTCTTGAAACGGTTTCCACCTACTACGACCTCGCTATAGACGATCTCCTCGGGAAAAGTCGGGAGAAACGCCTCGCCTACCCTCGCCAAATCGTCATGTACCTCCTCCGGCAAGAAATGAAGAGTTCCTACCCTTCCATTGGGGCATCACTTGGGGGAAGAGACCACACGACAGCGATGCACGCCTTCGACAAGATCTCTGGTCTTCTTGAAACAGATGAAAAATTAAAGCAAGACCTTGAGATGATTAAGCAAAGAATGTACACGAGTTAGGTGCGTGGGGAGTGGATAAGTGCGTGGGTAACTGCGTGCACAGAAGGGAGGATATGCGGGGGAGAAAAATGTTCGCGCCGCCGTAAAAAACTTATCCTCCTTTTCCCTTACGAAGAGAAAACGTTTTCCTCACAATGAAACTTCTCTCAAACAACACAAAGTTCGATCTTTTCCCCACTATCCACACCATTATTACTTCTACGGGTTTATGAAATTCTCTTGTACAAAAGATAACATCTTTCAAGGATTAGCCTCCGTCGCTCACCTCTCAAATAAGAACGTGAATCTTCCTATCTTAAATAATGTCCTTCTTCGGACAAAGGCGGGTGGAGTGCAGCTTACGACAACAAACCTCGAGATTGCTGTTCACTGCCAAGCACGAGGGAAGGTTGAACAAGAGGGAGAGTTCACCGTTCCCTCAAAACTCTTTTTCGATTATGTGAATCTGCTCCCAAATGAGCGGGTGGACATGGAGGTCGTGGGAGACCAGCTTTCTATTATTTGCGCGGACAATAAAACAAAGATGAAAGGAATGGGAGCCACGGAATTCCCTCTCATCCCCCCTGTTTCGGAGGCAACAATCTTTGAGGTGGATGCAAGCGAGTTCCGTGCCGCACTTTCCCAGACGCTTTTCTCCGTTGCCTCAAACGAATCCCGGCCAGAACTTGCGGGCGTCCTTTTCCGTTTCAAAGACCACCTCGCAGGCCCAAACACGCTTGTGCTTGCCACGACAGACTCCTATCGTCTTTCCGAGCGCGTGCTCGTTATGGATGAAGTTCCCGGTGTCGAACCCACCGAAGTGATTGTGCCCGCGCGAACGCTTCAGGAGGTTGGGCGCATTCTCGGTCTCTTCCGTGACGACGTGGAAGGGCCCGCACGCCTCAAAATTGCCCTGGGCGAAGCGCAAATCGTTTTCCGTTATGGTCCTGTAGAAATTACCTCGCGCATCATTGACGGGCATTATCCGGACTACCGCCAAATCATCCCGCGCCAATTCAAAACCGAGACGACGCTTCCTCGGGAGGAGTTTTTGAAAGCGATAAAGACCGCGAGCCTTTTCTCACGGACGGGTCTCTTTGATGTCCGGTTGGAGTTTGACCCTGTCTCGCAAATGCTTACGGCGCGCTCCGAAGACGTGGCGCGTGGCGAAAATCAGGCTGTGTGCCGAACGCACATGCAGGGCGAGGGCGGAGAGGTGACAGTAAATTCTCGCTACCTTCAAGAGGGGCTGAATGCTATGGATACGCCCGATGTCTTTGTCGGTTTCAACGATGCCATGAGCCCGTGCCTTTTGCGGCCCGCGGGGAAAGACGGTTATCTCTACCTTGTCATGCCGATCAAGCAATAAGGGACGTCACCGAATGGTGACCTGGACGAACGGCGAGGTTTCCACCTGGCCGTTTGTTCGCTCCCCGACAGCCGAGAGGATCCAATCACCATCTGCCGGCAGGGTCCAACGGAAGTTAAGAGAGTTTGTGTTTGGGTTTTTTGCTGACCCGATTAAAGTTTTCGCGCCTCCGGCGCGCGGTTCGGCGTAGAGAAGGATGGCAGAGAAGGTTGAGGGCGCGCGCACCTGCACAAAAACGGAGTAAGCGTTTTCATCGAGGCGGGAGATCGTTTCGTCTTCGCGCGGCGTGAGGATTTCCACCGCGTTCACACGCGTGGGTTCCGTAAGGGTGATGGTCTGGCGCACAACACCCGCATTACCGACATCATCTATGGCCCGAACCGAGAGTTCGTGGGACCCCCCACCTATGGATGGGGAAACTTCGAAGGAAACTTGAAACGGAAAGGAAACGGTCTTTGCGTGGAAGCGGTTGTCAATTTCATATTCTACGCGCACGACGGGACGGGGGGATGTGATGGCGGGGGCGACACTCACGAACCGTCCGTTCACGGAGGGAGAAATGCTTATCTGCGGTATTAGCCCTGGAGCGTGTACGGTGTCGCTTTCCGTTGGGGGGGTGCAGCGCACAATGGTGGGGGAAGGTTCGCCTGCCTGGCGGTCCACCCAGCCACCGACGGCGCTTTCCCAGAAAAGATACTGCTCATTTTTCTCTGGCTTGTCGGGGGGTGGCCCCAGAGGGTCTTGGACATCTACATAATGCAAGATGTCGTGGATGGCGGGGCAGCTTTTCGTCTCGCGCAGCTCTACGGGAGTAAATTCGGTGGCGAGCTTTCCACTTACTTTATCAATGGTAAAAGTCTCTGAGGGGACGGTACCGTCGAGGATGGCTTTTCCTGTGAGGGGAATTTCAACCACGGGAAAAATTTCCCTCGGAGTTCCGGCAAGGGCTTTGCGCATGAAGGCATTCCAAATCGGACCGGCGGCGCTTGCACCTCCGCCGCGGGTCATCTCGCTGTTGTCGTTGTTGCCAGCCCAAACACCTACAGAAAGCGAGGGGGTGTAGCCCACGAGCCACGCATCGCGCGAATCGTTCGTGGTTCCTGTTTTTGCTGCCACAGGGCGGTCGCCCAACTGGAGAAAAGAATTTGCCCCAAAGACATAGGTGCGTGCTTCGTTGTCGGAGAGCACGCTGCTTATCGTTTGTGCGATACGCGGCTCCATCGTGCGGGTTGCCTCTGGCCGCTCCCATGCAAAGAGCGTTCCGCCATCAGCGTCCTCCACTTTCAAAATAGCCGCCGTCGGGACAAATTCCCCCTCGCGCGCAAAAGTGGCGTACGCGTTCGTGTGTTCAAGGAGCGTGACCTCGGCGCTTCCAAGCGCAAGCGACGGACCGTAGTTTGAAAGGTCGCCAAGTGTGCTGTAGCCGAATGTCTTGGCGAATTCGTACACACGTTCGAGTCCGACAAGGAACAGCGTTTTCACGGCCGGTGTGTTGAGAGAGCCCTGAAGCGCTTTACGCATGGTCACGGGGCCACGTTCTTTTTCATCGTAGTTTTTTGGCTCATATGCCCCGACGACGGTAGGGAAGGAGGTGTTTACGTCCCACAGAATGGTGTTGGGGGTGTATCCCTGTTCAAAAGCGGCGGCATAGACGATGGGCTTGAAACTTGATCCGGGCTGGCGCGGGCGTGTGGTGACATTTACTGACCCGTCAATCTCTTCCTCAAAATAGTCTTTTGAGCCGACCATGGAAAGAATCTCGCCCGTTTTCGGGTCGAGGGCCACAAGCGCGGCATTGGTGAAGCCAAGTCGTTCGCCGTTTTCCTCCACGCCAGAGCGCACGGCCTCCTCGGCGGCCACCTGTCGTTCATAATCAATCGTTGTGGTGACCCTAAGCCCGCCCTCCTCCACGACGGCGGCGCCGTAATCCCGCTCGAGCATTTCCTTCACATAAAATACGAAGTGCGGTGCCGTAATGCTTCCCACACGAGGAATAATCGGGGTTTCTTCTGCCACGGCTGTGCCCCACTCCTCATCCGTCAAAAATTTGAGCTCTTTCATTTGCCCCAAGATGTAATCACGCCGTGTTTTCAGGCGGTCGGGGTTATTGAGGTACGTGGTCGGTGCCTTTGGGAGAGCAGCGAGTGTTGCCGCTTCGGCGGGCGTGAGGTCATGCGCAGTCTTTCCAAAATATGCTTGGGCCGCGGCCTCGATGCCGTAGTTTGTCGAGCCGTAAGGAATTTCGTTGAAGTAAATTTGGACGATTTCATCTTTTGAATAACGCCGCTCGAGCTCGACGGAAAGAATGAGTTCTTTGATTTTGCGCACGAGAGAGCGCTCGTTTGTGAGGATGGCGTTCTTTACGAGCTGTTGCGTGAGGGTCGAACCGCCGCCGCGTGAGCCGCGAAAGATTACCGCGCGCGCCAGCCCGCGTACGCTGAATCCTTTATGCGAGCAAAACGCATGATCTTCGGCAGCAATCGTGGCTTCCACAGCAAACAAGGGGATTCCGCCCTCGGTGTCTGTTTCAAGCGCCGCATCGTCCATGCAAAAACCTTCCGAAAGTTTGCGCAGTGTCCGGCGTTCGCCGCGGTGGACCTCGTAGAGAAGATGCTCACCCGTGCGGTCGTAGATTTTCGTGGATTGACTCACGCGGCGGCTGGAAAGCTGGTTTGGATCAGGGAGACCACGGCTGTAGAGGGCGAACAGGACAGCAAGAATAAAAAGACCGGCCACGCCGCCAAGCACGCCAAGCGTGAATACATTTTTTATCAAGGTCCCTGAGGTGAAGAAACGGCGCCAAAAGGGGCGGTGGAATGATCGGGAGGAGCGAAAATAACGTGTGTGCATAACCTCTTTGTGGCGGGTGTGTAGGTGGATTTGATGGTAGCACTCAATTCATCAAAAAACAAGGAAAATAGGCCTTTTTCCTTGACAAAATGGTTGTTTTCTGGTATTCTCCCGCCTCTGCCATGAACGGCAGTTTTCTGTATGATTCAATTTCTTCTTACCACTGCTCCCTTCTGGATGCCTCTTCTTTCTCTTGGAAACACAGTGCGCGTGAAAGCGGCCTCGATTTTGCTTTCTGTTGCCGTGTTTTTGGCCATGCCGGTTCCTGCCGCCTTTGCGAAGAACGGGCCGGTTGGGCTTCCTGATGCCTCTGACCGCACACCGCGCAAGATGATGGAGATTACAGCGACGGCATACAATTCCCTTCCTGAGCAAACGGATGACACCCCGTTTATTACCGCTTCGGGAACGCGGGTGCGCCACGGCGTGCTTGCGACGAATGCCCTCCCGTTTGGCACGCGTGTGCGTATGCCAGAGCTCTATGGTGAACAAGTGTTCGTGGTGGAGGATCGTATGAATTCTCGCTACCACAAGCGTATGGATATTTGGATGGAAGACGTGGAGGCCGCGAGGGCCTTTGGTATCCAGCGAGTCAAAGTGGAAATCTACTAAAACAAAACGCGCCCCAACCGGGGCGCTTTTGTTTTTGTCTGGAGTATATTTACAACACGGCTCGAAACCATTTCATGCAAAATTGCTGACGCAATTTTGCAGACCTTTCCGAAATCCGCTCGGGCGGCGCGGGAAGGAGGGGTGGGGGGAGGAATGCCCGCGCCGCCCTCGCTTTTCTGGTGAAGCCGCCGACACCGCGCCGCCCTCGCTTTTCTGGTGAAGCCGCCGACATCATTAAACCTTATTAGCGACAAAAATAATAGTGTAAGGAAGTCGCTTCGCAAGATTAAATGATTCGTTGTAGTAATCAGTAGAACGAGTATCAGGTCGCGGCTCTAAAATTTTCTCAACATGAAATTCAGCATCAACCAATCCATTAAAAATATAACTAACGGGGCGATGATAATTGTAAGCCGCGACATCCTTTTCACCAACGCGAAAATTCCAATAGATTGTTCTGTTGTTCAAATAGTCAAAATCCTTAAAATCTTTTTCGCGCTCATCTTTTTGTCGCGACTTATAAGTAGCGGTAAGAACAGGGTGGTCGCAACTAAAAATAAATTTCCCTTTCGACTTCAAGAAATGAAAAACGGATTTGAAAAGTCGCGGCAAGTCCCTAGCATATTGAAGTGCGTAATTTGAAATTATTATGTCAAAACTTTCTTTTGAGAAATCATCAGCAGTAATTTTATCAAAATCTTTTTGGATAAATTCCGCCGCTAAATTTGCTTTTTTCATTCGCTCTTTTGCAAGAGCTAATTGCTCTTTGGAGAGATCAACACCAACGACTTCCGCCGCACCATTTTCAGCAAGCCACCAAACATCGGGGCCGGAGCCACAACCTAAAACTAAAACTTTCTTTCCTTTTAGCGGCGGAATCAGCTTTACATCTTTTTCAAAAGGTCCGTATGGTCCCCAAACCAACCCACGCTTAAAAGTTGGTTCCCATTCTTCAAACCATTGTTTCGCTACTTTGTCCCAGCTTTTTCCTAAATCAATTTTAGCCATAAATAAAAAAATTATTCGCCGTAGAATATTTTTACTAATTTTGGTAAATCGCCTTTCGTTTTATCGCCGCTGGCGATTCTCTCAAAAAGTGCTTTTGGCGTTAGCCAAAAATATTCCACAAAATCGCTTTTGTTGTAATCGGGTGCTTCATCCATTTTTATCTCGTAAACATTCATATTCGCTGAAACGCCGTCTTTTTGCGGCGACAAATGCCCAAGTAAGCGAACCTGTGATTTATCAGTATCAATATTCAATTCTTCTTTCGTTTCTCGTTTCAGCGTATCCTCGTAGTTCTCGCCGCTCTCCACATGACCGCCCATGCTCATATCTAAACACAATGGAAAAATTCTTTTATCGGCAGAGCGGCGAGGTGTCCAAATTTCTCCTTTTGAATTTACAACAAAAGCGTTTACAACTCGGAAATTTGAAAGATTTTCTGCATAAACTTCTGACCTCTTTTTCTTCCCAACAACATTATCGTCCTCATCTACAAGGTCTAAATATTCATCAAGTGTATGAGTAGGATTCATAAAAAATTGTGTCGGCGGCTTCACCAGAAAAGCGAGGGCGGCGCGGGCATTCCTCCCCCCACCCCTCCTTCCCGCGCCGCCCGAGCGGATTTCGGAAAGGTCTGCAAAATTGCGTCAGCAATTTTGCATGAAATGGTTTCGAGCCGTGTT